>JAHHHZ010000012.1 GCA_019359095.1 Pleurocapsa minor HA4230-MV1
GACTTTATGATTTTTAAGCTTATTCACAGATAATAGAGTCAACGATTAAAACTTGTTATAGAAAGTATACACTATGCAAGAAAGCTTTTTGTTGAACGTTGTAAATGCTGTGTATTATATAAACCTATGTACAGCAGCAGGGGCAGTGAATTATCAATGATGAAGTAAATACAGATTCTTTCTTGATGTTCTTTCAGCCTGTAGAACTGGGCATTGTGCAGCTTCAATTCAAAAGGATTAATATTATCTGCATCACAATGACTTCTTGGTGGCTCAAACAGGCTTGTTTGCTCTGGTGGTTTTGTATTCAGTATTTTCTGTTGATGCTTAAAGATTCTAGCTTTCCATTTTAGTAGAGCATCTTTGCTCATTAATTTCTTTGGTTGCTCTACTCGATAGGCTGATTTGAGATTGAATAGTTCTAATTGTTCACTCACTTTCGGTAAATAGTTGATTGCCAAAAGTGTCAGGATATCACAGTAGAAAGAGTAAAAGAGCAAATTTTAAGATATCAATTAAATCAGAGTCACAGCGTATTTTAATTACCCAAAATAAGCTGGTGTTTGTAGTATATATATAATTACAATGCCAGTAGGAATTAACGAAAAAGGAAGAAAATTCATAGAAACAGAGCCAATCGGTCAAGATGGCGAACATTGTGAGCAAAAAGCATGGGATGCTTGCAAAAAAGCTTTTGCCGATCGCGAATGTATTGGTTATTGGAGATATCCGATTTTCTCTAAAACTGGAGAGTGTCGTAAAGAACCTGACATTTTAATAGTAGATAAAGAATTTGGAATAGTAGTTACTGAAGTTAAGGGAATTACAATTAACCAGATTAAGTCAGTAAATGGTCATTTGTGGGAATTTCAAAATTTCTACACAACACAGGACAGTCCTTCTCCTTATAAACAAGCCGAAAAACAACTTTATTCATTGCTTGGTTATTGCGATCGCGAAGAGATAATTTGTCGTCAAGTCAAAGGTCGAGCCATTGTAGCTTTACCTTTCATTAGCGAAAAAGAATGGCAAGAAAAAGGATTTGATCGACTTCCCAGTTGTCCTCCTATTATCTTCAAAGAGGATTTAGGAGCAAAGTCATTAATCAAAAGAATAGAACAAAGTTCTTTAGTTCAATCTGGCAGAAATCTTAATGATGAACAATGGGAGCTTCTTCTTGCTGTTGTTGGTGGCACTCCCGTACTTCGTAGAACTCTCAATAAATCTATAACAGTTGCTCAAGATAATAAAACACGCTCTAGTGTAATTAATCAATTAAGAGAACGCCTTTATGAACTAGACTTACAACAACAACATATCGGTTTAGAAATTCCCCCAGGAGCGCAGCGTATTAGAGGTATTGCTGGATCGGGTAAAACTGTTTTGCTTTGTCAGAAAGCAGCTAATATGTACCTCAAACATCCTGATTGGAATATTGCTTTAGTCTTTTTCACTCGTTCTCTATACGACCAAATAGAAAATCTAGTTGATAAATGGATACGTCACTATAGTTATGGAGAACTTGACTATAAAAGTAATGTTCAAGCTCAAAGTAAGTTAAAAATTTTACACGCTTGGGGAGCAAGAGATAGAGCAGGATTTTATCGGACTATTTGTAAAGAACATAATCAGCATCCCTTGGCAGCTATCAAAAATACACAGCCAAATGAAGGATTAGCAACTGTTTGTAAACAGTTAATGCAAAATATTGATATTACTCCAATGTTTGACGCTGTTCTCATTGATGAAGGTCAAGATTTAGTTGCAGACCCCATACAGCTTAGATATGAAGATAAGCAAGCTATTTATTGGATGGCTTATCAATCACTTCGTCCTTGCGATCGCTCACAACCAGAACAAAAAAGATTGATTTGGGCTTACGATGAAGCTCAAAGTTTGGATACTTTGAAAATTCCTACAGCTAAAGAGTTATTTGGCGAAGAATTAAGCCAGCTTCTTAGCAGAGGACGACAATACAAAGGTGGGATTAATAAATCTGAAGTTATGCACCGATGCTATCGTACACCAGGGGAAATTTTAACTGCTGCTCATGCAATTGGTATGGGATTACTTCGCCCAAACGGTATATTGTCAGGACTAACTACAAAAACTGAATGGGAAAGCATTGGATATGAAGTTCAAGGAGCTTTTAGAGAAGGACAAGAAATAACCTTACATCGTCCTCCAGCTAACTCACCCAATCCAATACCTACTCTTTGGGGTGAACCAGTTATTCAATTTAATACATACAGTTCCAGACAGGAAGAGTTTTCTATCTTGGCTGAAAATATTAAACATAATCTTGAATATGACGGACTGACACCTAGCCGACAAATTTTAGTATTAGTTTTAGGTGGCTATGAAGCTAAACAGTTAGAAACTCATGTTGCAGAATTCTTAATGAACCAAGGGATTGATATTTTTATTCCAAGTGCCGTTAAATTGAATCAGTTAGATCCTAAATTTGATAAATACAACCCGAATAATTACAACCCTGATACTTTTTGGCATGAAGGAGGAGTGACAGTATCTCGTCTTAATCGGGCTAAAGGAAATGAAGCTGATATGGTTTACGTTGTTGGTTGCGATAATGTAGCCAAAAATGAATCTAATATCAATTTGCGTAACCAGTTGTTTGTAGCATTAAGCAGAGCTAGAGGTTGGGTAAGTTTAAGTGGTACTGGTTATTATCCTATGTATGATGAAATTCAAAAAGTAATAAACAGTGGTGATACTTTTACTTTTAATTATCAAAGACCAAAACGTAGTTTTGATGATGAAATAACCGAAATACCTGTACAAGCTAATGTCAACATACAAATGCTCCCCGAAAAAACAAGTAGAGCTTATAGTAGGGCTGCTAATAGAGCTAAATATAAAGCTTCTAAATTAAAACTTAACAATACAAAGCAAATATTCTAAATAATCTGCGTTTAAAAGTGAAATCCAATCACTACGCGATCGCTCTTTGAAACAAAAAACCCAGTCACTACATGAGTAACTGGGTTTAACTATTAGTCTATATGACGTTTGTTCGTTATCCGAGGAAAGACTATTCGCTACTCTTCGCTCTCTAGATTTACTTTCACTACTTTATTTTTTTCTTCTTCAGACTTAGGTAGAGTCAAATTGAGGATACCGTCTTTGTAGTCGGCGGTAACGTTGGTGTTTTGAATCCGTACTGGTAGAGGAATGACTCTAGAGAACTTGCCATAACGGAATTCAGAACGAGTTCTACCGTCTTCTTCTGTTTTAGTTTCTGATTTACGTTCACCAGAAATAGCTACTCGATCTGCCATAACTTGAACGTCTAGATCTTTGGCTTCCATGCCTGGAACTTCTAGTTTGAGATGAACTGCATCATCAGTTTCGGTTAGTTCCGCAGCAGGTACTTTAGCTAGATTACCAAAATCGCTCCAGTTTTCAGGAGTTAAAGCATCATCGAACAAGTGATTTAGTTGGCGTTGTAAAGAACTCATTTCATGCCAAGGGTTATATCTTACGGCGCGTTTTGGGTGTGAATACTCATACCCAAAAGCCGCCTTACTAAAGCCATGATTTGTGTCTCCTTCAATCGATAGTTTTTTAGTTGATTAATTTAGAGTTTCGGTATATTTCCGTTTCTTACTCAATAGCCTTAATGGGGGGAACCCCCACAACGGCTTTTCGCGTTTCGATATTTATATATTAATCAGCCAGTAAAAAACAAAGAAGTGTGGCTTATATCCCATAGACGGTAGTAATTTTAGCCCGAACAAGCAATAAGTAAAACAGGTTGGGAAAACTATACTTATAACGGTTCGGTTTGTCTTGTCTAATCCTAAGTAAAACTATGAAGCTCGAACGATTAATCAGCATTAACGGTGCAGTTCTAGTGGTGTATTATGTAGGCGATCTTTATTATCAATATGAGATAGTCTTCTGGGATGGTTCGATCCATCAGCCACAAGAGATTTACGAGACAGCAGAAAAAGCTCTTAACATAGGGCTAGAGATGGTTAAAGTTGTCATTGGGTATTAATAAGTATTGAGGCGACGTACTGTAATTCGTTTTTGCGGATCTTGCTTTCTTACCCAAGCTAAAAATTTACGCATTTGTGGTTCGTCTTTCAAAGCTTCGATAGTATTTAATTCCTTCGCCAAACGCTTATTATCGAATAAAACATGAATCTGTCGGTGGCAAGCCGAACAAATATCTATTGTCGGACTTGTTTCTAGATTTTTTCGCTTAGTATATTGTCTGGGTATTAAGTGATGGACTGTAAGATTGTTCATCTCACGAGCGCATAATTTACATTCCATATACGAATAGGTTTTTTGCTCAAATTATAACGATTATTGCTATGCCTAAGATTCCTAATTGCGATGCGCGGAGCGCGGGCTTTGCCCATCGCTGTTACCAGGGGGGATGGTGTAACGGCAACATTTCTTGTCTCCAAAACTCTTGTTCTAGGTTCAAATCCTAGTCCCCTCGCCTGTGGTGCTGTAGACAAATTGGTTAAGGAGCTTAACTGCGAGAAGCATCAGCAATAACGCGGTTCAAACCTTTCTTTTGTGCTTGATTATTTTTAATTGCTTTGAGTCTATTGGTATTAGATTTGGCACATATAAGTTTTCCAATCTAACCGACATATACCAACTTAAGCTAACTGCTAGTTTACTGGACATCTCTGGCAATTTGAACAATAATTAGCTAGAATAAATGGAAATATCTTGCACAGGAGTAAATCAATGAAAACCATTACTGTAGCTGACAATAGCGATCGCGAAATACTATCTTCATTTAAAGATTTGATTTCAAGTATGTCTTTTAACACTAAAAATCGCTTAAAAAAAAGGTTTGAGGATATAGCTGCTCAATCATGCCCTTCAATTGAGGAGAAGCGACTAGCGGATGAAATTGCAGGAAAGTCATATAGCCTAGAAGAAAGAAAGGAGCTTGAATTAAGTAATCTAATCAAATCATTTTCCCTGAGAAATATACTTTTGAAAGATACTATTTCAGGAGTCGAGGTGGCAAAGTTACTGAATTGTAGCTCAAGACAGACTCCATTAGATCGAGTCAATAATCAAACGCTGTTGGCGGTCAAAGACAATGGAAAATGGAAGTATCCACTATGGCAATTTGATGTGAATGGTGCAGATAGAGTTATAGAGGGATTGCCATCTGTGATTGCTGCACTGAAGGTTTCCAATTTGGCTAAAGTTAGCTGGTTGACTCGCCCCAACCAAGTATTTGAAGGTAAAACACCTGTCGAAATGCTCAAAGAGCAAAAATTGGCAAGAGTTTTAACTGAAGCAAGGGGAGTAGGAATAGGACAGTAATGGTAGAGATTAATCCACCACCCCCAGATCCAAAGTTTCCTATTTCACCTGAATATCAAGTTTTACAAATAGGCACTCAACTTAGAAGAATTTATAATCCAAATCAGTACAATACTAGACCAATCAGTTTTCGATTTAATGGGCCAAGAGCAAGGTTCGATCACCATAGATACAGTCACCAAGATCCTCTTGAGGATAATGAGAGAGGAATTAACTACTGGGGCTTTAGCCTGAGTTGTTGTCTAGTAGAAGTTTTTGGAGATACGAGAATTATTGATGTGCAGGATTATCAAGTAGCTCTTTTAACTTTAAATCAAACAATTAAATTACTGGATCTTCGAGGGAAAGCAGCTATGAAAGCAGGAATTCTCTGCTCAGTGAGTCAAATACCAGAGCGAAATTTATCTCAGCAATGGGGAAAATATTTTTACGAGAAAACTGAGGTTTACGGTATTATTGATGGCTTGATTTTCAACAATGCACATAATAGCGAAGACTCAATTGCTCTCTATGAAAGAGCGAAGCCACAGCTTGATTCGGCAAAGATAAAAACATTGGCTTTAAATTCGTCTTCCCTACGTGCTGCTATTGCCGATTGCGCTTTGGAAAATAGTATGATTTTTGACTAACACTTGATGAGGATATGAAGTCTCTCAGCCCTGCTTATGCGATCGCTTAAAATCTAGGCAAATGGACCTGAGATGGCATTTGTCACTGAGTTTACGTCGCCGACAACTAGAAAAGCTCTAAGTACAGGACAAAAACTGGAGAGATTGACGAAAATCAGCTTGATGTTCATCCAAGTTAAGTAGAACATGACGTAAATAATCAAAACCGTAACGAAAAATGCTTTGCGCTTTTCGTCCATGAGTCTTAATTAAAATGGGTTTTTGGTCAGATAACCATTCACCAGTACGATATGCCCAACAAAGGGCGATCGTGAGCAAGGCAAATAAGCGACTTAAGCGTTCTGAATCAACTAAATGAGTATCTTCAATGACCAACTTAGCCATGTCGTAATAATCTAAGTCGAAATCGCGTAAAAATCTCTGTAGTCTTTTGTAATTTGATTCTTTCTTTGCTTTGCTTTTAAATCCGATTGATAAGTCTACTAGATTTACCGTCTTGACTCTGAATAGAGCAATGAGAAATAGTGCCAGAAAACTTAGTCTTGCTCCATGCCACTTCAAATGAGATTTCAAGGTGTTACGAAGCAAGTTAACATTATTCATAGGGTTCTCATAAATTAACTGTAGTTACTTATCATGAAACCCTTTTTCTCTCTTCTTTTTCAACTTTTGTCCTGTACTAAGGTTTTTTGTTCTCAAATTAATTTATCATTTTCACTCAATTTAAGATGCGTTCGCCCTGCCCTGGAGATTTAACCAACGCAGATCGAGTTTCTCGGCTTTTAAAGCCGAGAAACTCGATCCAATTGAAATGCTTACTTTGAAACGATCTTAATCCCTGTACCTTTACTCTTTTCTTGCTCAATCATGATTTACTCTTGTAATGAACATCAATTTGGTTTCCAGATTTTACAAGTTTGCAGTAAAAATTTTCTCACCGAGCCACTACCTGATAACTGGTATCAACTCACCAAACAACAACAAGATGATTTTCTCTACGCTCATGTTTGGCAGCCTTTAGAGCATCTGTCCCCTCAAGAGCTTTGGCAATTAATTGAATCTTCTGCTGATACTCTTGATAAATTAATAGCTAGATAAAAATACTTAAATATGATTAATGTTTACTTGTCTTAGATACTGATACCCCTCAATCTACCCGCGCTTATCCTCAAATTGTTGCTAATTTTTTAGAGGGTCGCGGTAACAAAGGTCAAACTCTCTGGGATGCCTACAAAGGCGTTACCGAATGGCTCGATCATCAACGTGGTAGCGATGCTAATCGTCTCGATTCTTCTTGGTTTGGCAATTCCGCTAAACTTCGCGCTCACGCTCACTCGAACGCTCTTGAATTAGTTTAATTTTGATGGCGATGCCAATCACGGATTAGCTTCGCGTCCGATCGCCGTCAATTGTTGAATAGGCGATCGCCCTTCTCTTCATTTCTTAATTCATGTGAAAATTATGTTTGATTTTCTTACTCGTAAAACCAATAAACTTTACTTGCATTTTTTCTGTAAGTATATTTATACCGATGAATGTGGCAACAAAGTTTTTCAGGCTCCCTATTTTGATTCTGATGTTGTCAAAATTATTTCAGTCGAGCCAAAAGAAGAACACTATTTAATCCGTTATCTTGAGTGGTTTGAGTCATGATTGTTTTTACGAAGAGTACTTCCCTTCATCTGAGTCCCTTCATTTGCGCCACAATCTGTAAACTTATGGCGCTCGCTTTACTCGTGAGAGATCGCTCGACGTGGAAAGATAAGAGAAAAGAAGATAAGATAAGCCCTCTACCAACAACAACCCCTTGAAGCTGTTTGTACCAGCTTTAGGGAAAATCAACACCCTTACCAATTAAAGTAAATGAGTAAATATAAAATTGATTCGGAACAATACTTGATTTACGTTGGATATGACCAACCTCTAAGAACCTTCTTCGCTACTGTGGAAGATCTCAACTTATCCGAAGACGAAGATGGGCTTTTACTCTGGGTCGGTACTGATTACGACGAAATTACTGACCTCAACCAGCTAGATTGCCTAGTTGCAGAGTATTCTAGTATCCCCGATGAAATCATTCTTAAGCTCGATGAGGACTCAAAACAACCTTTTGAGCCTAGTCCTTTTCAAATCCAAACTGAAACTTTTTTTGCTCCTTTGCTCAAAGAACAGCGTAAACTGAATTCGTAAATCTCAAAATAAGATAATTTCCTCAACAAAAAAAGTTGAGGAAAAATCCTCGCGATCTCACGAGTAAAGCGATCGCCTCTCCAGAAGCGATCGCTTTACTCGTGAGATCGCAAATCACCTGTCCATAAATTCTTTTCTACTTTTCAGGTACAAATTAATGAGCTTTTTAACTACCACCCGATCTAATTCTTGCCCCTGCTGTGGTGATACTTCTGGCAAATGTCGAATTTTACACCTATCACAAATAGCTGAATTCTTAAATCGGCTTCAAGCTTCTTTTTACTTAACTTACATTAATTACTTGACTTTTTAAGTTAGATGTGAGATTATATAAGTGGGTCGAAAAGACTTGATTAACCTCGACTCAAGCATCCCGCAGATTCTTCATTGTGCCAAAGTAAGCGTAAGCTGAAACGTCGGTTTCACTTTGAACTCTGCGGGTAATCTAAATACCTTAATTCAGATTCTCTAGCCAACAATGCCAATCACGGATTAGCGAAACAGCACTGTAAAATATAAACATCCCCTCCGAATACCAATCATCTGGGGATGTTTAATCAAGCAATATGTTCTTAACTACAAAGTATATTAAATGAGCAATCCTGTCATCGAGACTAATATCGCTGATATTCTTCAAGAAATTAAATCTAACCAAAATGAACAACACTCAAACACAAAATTGGTTACAGATCATTGATGTTAATGTCGCTCATGGCACAAAACAACAACGTCTCGATCTTTTACAGAAAATTGTAGCTACGGACGATCGCATTTTATTAGCTAGGTACTTGGTTGAATTAATGGTTTATGAGGATAAACAAGAGATTATTAATGGCGACCTTGATTTTTTGGACTCGGTTTTGCGTGGTGATGGTTGGATTGGTTATTCCCAACTCTCAATCGAACAAAATATCATCGAGTTTATTAGTCGTGAATGTACCCACAAACTCTTTTTTTATTCGGATGACCCTCAATTTCAACATTTGTTAGCTAATCTCAATCAAACATTTATCACCGAATAATTAATTGCCCCTTTAATTGAGCTAGGTGAATTATTAATTTAATTTTTCCTGCTTAACTTAGTTATTTACTTGACTTCTTATGTTAAATATAAAATTATATAGGTGAGACGGAAAGATTTGACTAAGCTCGACTCAAGCGATTAGGCTCCGCCTACCCTTCGGGATCTCGCCACACCAAAATAAGTTTGGGAATCTGTCTGGGCGCAAACCATGGACAATCACACTCAAGAGCGATTCGACTCTACATAGCGATCGTTTATTAATCATTGCTGCAATTACCCTAAAGGCTAGGCGGCGATCGCTTTTGTAAGAGTGATTAAACTCCTCCCAGCCTTCAACATCGCCAAAAAATCTCATCCTTATTTAACCAAGTTTATGGACGTTAATAATGCACAAATTTACGCCCTACTCTATTGCCAGTACGATTCGGCAAGCGGTAGCCGTAGATACGATCTTCTTTCTCCTAAAATTATTAAAGAGTTAGATCTCGCTGTTGCCAAAGCTGCTCAAAGTAGCCCCAAAGCTGAAATTACTAAAATTATCTATTTTGGTTCGCCTCATGCTCAACGATTGACCAACCCAAGCCAACGACACGAATATGCCTCATCCATAGTTCGACGATTAGAGATTTAACCAACAACAATCTTAATCCTCGTCTCGATTCTTCTTGGTTTGGTAATTCCGCTAAACTTTAACTGCGATCGCGTAACTATCGCTTTTAATCCTGCACATTTTTAAAAAGTTTTGCTCTGGGGGCGTAGGAACATCTTTTGTGATTCTGTTGGTTGCTATTTCTGCTTATTGCACTGTAAGTTTTGCTTTAATTCCTCAATATTTACCTAATAACAACCGCTCGTATCAATTTTTAACCGCTAGTTTTAACAACCATCCTATTTATTTGAGCCATAGCGATGCGCTTCGGCTAGGCAGAGCCTAATCGCTTTCAAGTGAACGATCGCTTCTCAACTAAGAAAAACATGGACGACAAGTCGAAATTTAATTTTATATCTAATCAGGTACAAAAAAATGAGCATTTCCTCCACTCAGAACATTAAGAAATATACTTTCACCGTGGAAGTGAATATAAACGAACTTACTACAACTTATTTAGAAGCATTAGAAACAGATGAGCCTGACAGCCTAAAATCAATGATCGAACATGAATGCCACTGGATCGAAGCAAGTGGGCTTTATGTAAGAAAAATTGCAGAAGTTACCCCAGTTTTGCCCGACTCAAGTTTAAACAATCATCAATTTCGTTTCCAGATTTTACAAGCTTGTAGTAAGAATTTTCTCACCGAGTCACTACCTGATGATTGGTATGAACTCACCGATCAACAACAAGATAATTTTCTCTGCGGTTGTGCTTGGCAACCCCTAGAACATTTGTCCGCTCAAGAGCTTTGGCAATTGATTGAATCTTCTGCTGACACTTTTTCTGCTTTTTTGCTTAACCATTAATCATCACAAATAAAATGGATGTTAAAGAATTACTAGATAAATGCGATCGCATTCTTGTCGCTTGGTCAGGAGGAAAAGATTCCCTCGCTTGTATCCTGAATTTGTACGACCGAAGCTATGGAGAAAAGATAGAGTTGCACCATCATTTGATCGATGGTCATAGTAGCGAAACTACTTTTTTTGACTGGGCAATTACTGAAGATTATTGTCGTGCGGTTGCCAAACACTTTCAAATCCCAATTTACTATAGCTACAGAGATGGTGGCTTTAGACGAGAGATGTTACGAAACAACACTGCTACCGCTCCAGTGTTTTTTGAGAAACCAGACGGTACCTGGGAAAAATCTGGAGGCAAGGGCAACCCTAATACTCGACTAAAATTTCCTATGCCTACAGGAAATTTATCAATTCGCTGGTGTTCTGCCACTCTAAAGATCTCTGTGATGGATGCCTCAATCCGCAACCAATCAAGATTTGACGGCAAAATAACTGTAGTTGTAACTGGAGAACGGCGGGAAGAATCGCCAGGACGGGCAAAATACAAAGAACTAGAACCCCATCGAACTTCTTGCCAAAAGCGCGAAGTCTGGCACTATCGCCCAGTAATTGATTGGACTACCGAGCAAGTGTGGGCAAGAATTCAGCAATCTGGCATTCAATCACATCCATGCTACGAACTAGGTTATGGGCGTGCCAGTTGCCGAGCGTGCATTTTTATTAATAACGACGATTGGACTACATTAAATCGCATCGATCCTACCATTACAAAAGAAATAGCCAACTACGAAAAAGAGTTTGGCTCGACAATTGCCTACGATCGGCAGAGAAATAAAAAGGGCTTACCGCAGCTAAACGTATTGGAGCGATCGCTTTTGGGAACAGCTAGGGAAGTCAATAGTTATTGGGTAGAGGTTGCCAATTCCAAATCATGGAATAATCCTATCTGGATGCCTCCCGAACAATGGCAAACGCCAAGGGGCGCAACTGCATCTTTATCTGGCGGCAGCTATTAATCGACAGTTTCGAGTCAAAAATCTTTAAAAATAAGCGACAGCACCATCGGCAAAGCGCTGAACAAACTGAACTATACTCGAAAAAAAAACTAGATGCGGCGAACTATGCGCCTTTCTGGGTATCAAGAACGAGATGAAGAAAAAAGGCAAAAGTTTAAGCTAGAAATCAGTAAAACGAAACCTGAAGATCGAGTCTATATTGACGAGTCAGGAGTAGGAAATTATCTAAAATCGAAATTTATCCCGATCGCCCTTGAAAGCGATCGCTTTATTTTGTCCTTTTAGAAAATAAAAAAACTTTAAATTTTAATCTCTTGATGATCCACTGTCACCTCTTTTTTGACTTTCCAGCGAATTACAATTTCTCCTTCCATTGCTGTCACCAAATCTAAAAGGGTTATTGTTCGAGAATTATTCGGATTCTCTAAAAACTTCATCACCGTACTAGTATAGTTTCCCGCACCTTTGTTTGTCTGCCTCACTTTATCTAGTTCTTGAGCAAGTTTATAGGGTGTCCAGCCCAAATCTTTGAGGCGATCGCTAAACGGTTTTGCGTCCATTTTCTCTTCATTTCTTAATTCAACTTCTTACTTATATCACTTTGACGCTAGTTTAACTATTTTCAACTTAGTTTTATATAGCGTAATAAGATATTAATTATATCGTTTTTATGCTATAATTAATTCATAAAGAAAAGAAGGCTGGCTTTGGTCGGCTCCGCCCTCTTTTCTTTGACCCATTACTTTCAATAGGATATTTCACATTATGTCACATGAATTTGAATCAGGTTTTTTTGTTAATCAAGGCGCATGGCACGGATTAGGAACTGTCCTTAACAGCCCGCCTACAACCGCTCAAGCTATCGTTGATGCTGGTCTTGATTGGCAGGTAAAAGAACAGCCTATCTACACACAGTCTAATTTTGGTTTAAGCCCCGTTTCCACCCATAAATCTTTAGTTCGTTCTACCGACTTTCAATTACTGGGAATTGTTTCACAACAGTATCAACCTTTACAAAACCACGATGCTTTTAGCTGGTTTGACTTCTTGCTTCACGATGGCGATGTCACCTTAGAGAGTGCTGGCAGCCTTAAAGATGGTAAGCGAGTTTGGATTTTAGCCAAAATTAATCAATCTCCTGTAGATATCATTAAAGACGATCCTGTTAAACCATACTTGCTTTTATCAAACTCTCATGATGGCTCTACCGCCATTTGGATTCAATTTACCCCGATTCGTGTTGTTTGTCAGAACACTTTATCTTATGCCTTAAGAAGCAGAAACAAAGATAAAGAGCTTGGTCGCGCCTTTCGTATTCGCCACCAGGGAAACCTTGAAAGCAAACTCAATCAAGCTAAAACAGCTTTAGACTTTGCTCGCCAACGGTTTGCGATCGCTACTGAAGAATATAAGGCGATGGCAAGTTACGGTCTTAATCAAGCAGATCTCGATTTCTATTTGTCTCTTGTCTTAGATACTGATACTCCTCAATCTACTCGTGCTTATCCTCAAATCGTTGCTAACTTTGAACGGGGTCGCGGTAACAAAGGTCAAAATCTTTGGGATGCCTACAACGGCGTTACCGAATGGCTCGATCATCAACGTGGTAGCGATGCTAATCGTCTTGATTCTTCTTGGTTTGGCAATTCCGCTAAACTTCGCGCCCACGCTCATCAATCTGCTCTTGAATTAGTTTAATTTTTGATGTGACTGCGATCGCCCTCAAGGGCGATTGCCTCATCGCTGATTCTTTCAACCAAAAAAATTATGTCTGAGACTAAAACTTTTTTTGCCTCTACCTTTAATTCGACCAGTCCCTATCGTGAAGCTATTACAGAGATTTTAGAGCTTCTAGAAAATGCTGAAATTATCACTCCCGCAAACAAGCAGCAAACAATTGATATTGCTTTGAATTATTTAGCAGAAAATTCGGACTTTATTACTATCATTTGGTGTGCTGATGATGTTATGGAAATTGCTACCCAAAAAGGTTTAAACATCTCAAAACAAGACTGTCTTGAAGTCCTAAAGTTTTTGGAATCTAACCACGATGCTAACTTGGGAATTACCTGGAATTCCCTTCATTTTGCTTTAGACCATCTTGATTTTAATTTGTGACTGCCAAAGGCATTGAACGGAGGCTCCGCCTAGCCTTCGGCATCGCTTTCTGACCATCTCTTATCCCTTATATCCAATCAAGAATACAACCATGCCTAATTGGTGCAATAATACTTTGAAAATTACAGGCGATTCCCAGCAAATCGAGCGCCTACCTTGGAAAGACATCGATCGATCTCAACTAAAACTGTTTCAGTCTCTATTACCTTGTCCTGATGGCTTGAATGGTCAAGAGCAATACGATTGGGCATTGAGAAATTGGGGCGTAAAGTGGGATTGTTTTGTCGAAATTGTCGATACTAGTGATGACTATATTGAATTACAGTTTGATACTCTAAGGAATGCTCCCCATAAAGGTATCGATCGAATAGCCACTATGTTTCCCTTGCTAAATTTTTACTTACAATCTACCGAATCCGTTTATGATTGGCAAGGCAGTTTTAGCTGGAGTAATGGCAAGTTGATCGAACAAATTAACGGCACTTATTATGCCGAATCTCCTAGTACTTGCCCCGAATGCCACTCTGAATATTTTCCTGAAATCGATCTTTACGGTGAAATAACCTATCATCGGTGTTTTGAATGCGCTTGGTCGAATTGAAACTTTTCCATTTTTTAGGGCGATCCCGAAGGCTAGGCGGACGCGAAGCGCTAATCCTTTAGGAGAGCCTAATCGAGAATGTTTTCACTGCGGTTGGTATCCCATCTGGTCTTAATTGAGCAAACACTAATAATTGATCCAAAGCCTTTTCAACATTGCCTTCTGTCGCTTTCCATTAATCGTTATCCACATTATCACTCAACAACAAAAACATTTTCTCATGAATTTTCCCGAACAATCCTCAACACCAGAAAAAATTCTCAATCCGCTCCGAAAGCTATATCTAAAAGATATCGAGCAAAGAAAAGCGATCGTCCTGATTGCCAACAACTTCAAAGTGCGTGGTGTTTTTCTCCACAATGAAGTAAATTTTCTTAAAGAACGATTATCTGTTCAAAATATTGATTTTGATAGCGGTTTGCTTCGAGCCAAAATGCTGACTATCGAACTTGTCCCTTCAACCTCTTGGTTTTCAAATGTCCGAAGTAATGTCGAGCGACCAACTTGGGATATCTTACGAAAATTAACCTACAGGCAGGCTCGCTATAAATGCGAAGTCTGTGGCGGTCGGGGTGCTAAACACCCCGTCGAATGCCATGAAATTTGGCATTACGATGACTCAAATTATATTCAAACCTTGTCAGGATTAACGGCTTTATGTCCAAGTTGTCACCAAGTCAAACACATAGGTCTAGCTCGGTTACAGGGTCAGGGCGAAAAAGCAGAAGCTCAACTATCCAAAGTTAACGATTGGACAACAGAACAAACCGATAGATATATAGATGGTGCTTTTGCTCTTTGGCAGTCACGAAGTTGCCACGATTGGACTTTAGACCTTTCTTGGTTAGACCGCTACAAAATTCACATACATTGCTGAAGGTAAGTTAAGAGCTTGAGATGATGGCTAAGCGAAGCTATTTGCCAATCACAAAACAAGTTAACTTGACAGGAAGTTAGATTGTCTACCAAGACATTGCCATAATCGCTGCCATACCTTTAGCTTTCGTTGCCTCCACCGTATAAAAAATTTCCTGAAACTGATGAACTCTAGCCTCTTCGTCCGCCACCAAAAATTGATAACACTTTGAAGGCGAATAATAGACTACCAGCAGATAATCATTAACTAGAGTAACAAAAAACCATTAGCAAAATAATTAAACTAGGCGAGCGCGATCTTTTAGCAACATTGTTAGAGTTGCTGCTTCGTACTTCGGTTGAGTTCATCCAAAGGACAGACTTCAGTAGTAAACAAAGGACTATTAGGAGAAAATTGTCGAACTACAATAGCTTCTTTACCAGGATCGTAGTTTCGAACAGCTTTAAGAAGAAAATCTTCTTCGTCACCCAGAAAGTCTTGCTGACCATAGTAAAAGCACTTGAGGGAGCAGCAAGCAACATAGCCTCGACCTTTTTGCTTGGTGCTGTCTTCTATATATTCTCTAAAAGAGTTATAAGAGTTTGAGAAACTACCCTTAACTACTTTTTGTTTGACTTGACCATAGTTAGGATCTTTTGCTTTTCTTCTTTTTGCTTCACCCATTGACTATTGACAACCTCCCTATTTCTCTTAGCTCATTAACCATTTCTAGTTTAACCAAATCACCTTCAATCGCTTCTACAGTAAACGGACTCGCACTAAAGTATATGCGGAGCGGTGACGCGATATGATGGTAAATCAGGAAACTCTCTACTTTTCCTCACTGACATTCTTGAGGCAATAGAAAGGATAAAGTCAGATACACGATCGGGAAAACAAGAATTTTTAGAATGAAATAACCCTAAATTTGAAATTAACATTGAGATATTTTTATTAATCTTCATGAACAACTAAAAATTAACAGAAACATTAATCCAAAACACAAAACACTTATGAATCCAAGTATTTTATAGTCTTGTTTCATATTTTTCGTAAAAATATTGGTTTCATTAAATTTTGAAATATGATTATTACAAGTCTTTTTTACACGTAAAAAACAGAAAAGTAATATAGCTTCACCTAAACAAGAACTAAATAGACTAATAGTTTCGTCTTTGACCAAAACTACCATACAGCCCATACCAAATATCATAACACCAAGAGAAAATCCCGCAAGAAAGGCGCTAGTACTTTGATATTCAAAAGTATTTCTATTTTTAAAAGGTATTACAATAGGAATAACAGCATTTGCAGGAAATGCATACCATAAACTATCTTGATAAAACAACTCTGAGTAATTGTTTTCGTCACACCATTTTTTATTCTTTAGATAGTCAAAGTAATAAGGACTATCGGGAGAAAAAGTAGTAATTGCAGATGATTCTTGTTCACGCCATTTTTTCTCTAGTTCTTTTTGCTCTTCTAGACAATAAACAAAATAATTCTCATAGGGAATATATTGTAGATCATTTTCACTATAATCTCTAGCTGAATAAATTCCATTTTCAAAGTTAGTGTATGAAATAAAATCTAAAAATTTTCTTGCTGCTTGACCAAAATTTTTCTCTTTATAATGCTGTGAAAGTTCAGCAAAAATCTGCGGTTTAAGGTTATTAATTGCAGCACTTTTAGTTTGGCTAAATTTAAAAGCAAATTTTTGACTACTATCATATAATTCTTGTAAATCTTCATTTTGATAACCTAATTCTAAGTTGCCCTTGGAATAGTATAATTGTTTACAAGCTTTTTCTACATGTTTGGCAAGTTGATAAAGTGAAAATAAATTACCTTGTATATCTATAGATTTTTTATTAATTAATTTGCCAGCTTGATAATATTGTTTTTTTCTATATAATTTTTTTAATTGCCTATACTGAAAAGAGAATATTTTCCAATTTATAGAAAACATACTAATAAGTTTTTTCAACTCAATTATTTCAGGTATAAGCTGGCGAAAAGCTTTTTTGTTCGGATAGTTTTTATAGTTTGAATGTTTATAATAAGTTTTTAATACTATTCTATAATCTTCATTAACTATTTGATAAATACGCGCTATTTGAGCGTATTTATGGCAAACACCATTAAAAAAGCCAACTTTTAAACAAAATTTCTTAAAAATAGCCAAAATCGAATTCATTACCTGCAATTTCCAGAGCGAAAAATCAAAAAAAGTCGAGCGCACTTCTTACTCTTGTCACAATCTCTGCTATCCCCGTTTGACCATAATTCAAATGTGCTTTAAATTCAAGACTTACTTGAATTTCTACATCAAAAATCTCTTCCCGATCTTTTGTGATTTTTGATGGAGGAGCAATCCAGATAATTTTACCCACCACTGTTCCAAATTCACGTCATAAAAAAGCATCTAACTTTATTTTAGCTGATAGCCCTACTCTTAGAAATCCCGAATCTCGACTTTTAACACTACCTTGAAAAACTAAACTGGTACGATAATCCTTCAGCTTTTTCCTTCTTTTTTAAGTTCGACTTTCATCATTATTTTTCTGTTTAGCTTTCAAGTATCGAGGAGCTTGTGTTCTAGCCTGTTCTAGTTCTTCCATCACCATAAATTTCTGCAACTCAGGTTCAAATTTAACTTTTGTCTGCACAAATAAACGTGGCATTTGCCCTTGTTGCTCCAAGTTTGGATCGTATTTAAACGGCTTTGGTGACGAATCGAGCCATTCTACTGGTAGATGATTGGGGCGCAACCACCTACTTGCTTTTTGCTGACCTACTTTTTGGGCTTGTTTGGCTAAACTTTCACTGTAGTTTCTCATCACTGTTATACCAGGACCATCACAAAACTTTACATACTGCCAATATCCTGATATTTGGAATTCTCCTACCGCCAAATCCCCAAATATTCCTGCTATTTTCTGCTTCTCTTGGAGGGAAGGTTTTTCTACTGATACTAAATTAAAGTTTATTTCGTAGGTAAAATTATTCCCCTCTTTTTTTAACCGCGAAATGCGGTCAGGCGCAAGCCCTGGCTTTAAAAGCCAGGGAACGCCTGACCTGTAGTTGACTTGAGGATAAACCGATATTTTCTGGATTTTACTTCCTTGGCTAGATATTTCTTCGAGCAATTTAGCGTAATCTCGTTTTCTCGATTTAGCCGTATAACCCAAGCGATATTTTTGATTACCTAAAGTGATTGTTAGCTGCGACTTCTCGGTTACGCAGATTATTCCCTCAATCACTCCAATTGCTTGAAATATTGCCGCGTTTGCCTCTACCTCTGAAGATGTCTCCTTCTTTTCCAGTGGCAGTTCTTTGGTTACTGTCTCTTGTAAAGGCGAACTTATTGTTTTATCTAGTTTTACTGTAGACTCACGCATTTTCGACCCAGGGGCGACTATTTCTGCTGCTGCTACAACTGCTTTCTGGCTTTTTTGAGACGTACTCTGGGATTTTTTCGCTTCTGCCTTGGTTGCAGTTTCACCATCCCTGATTTTAGCTATTTGTTGTTCTGCTTTGTGTAGTAAGCTTTCGTACATGGCTTTTTCTCTCGGACTCAAAGCACTTTCTACTAGTCTTTTGATTTTGGCTACATCTTTTTCTGCTGCTCTACTTACCATATTCTTAATGTTTTTAAAGTTTGACCTGCTAGACGAATATACTTGGGGTAACAGCCCAAGTAAAGACGAGGCTTCCCGAACGGAAGCTAAAACGACAAATTAATCGCCTTCTACTCAACTGATTTGCTGTGTGGCAAATCTGAGAATGCTTACGTCCATCAAAATAATTTTTTTTCTTCTTGCTCAGTAGCCTTATCCTCCGCAACGGGCGACGGCTTTTGAGCGGCGGCTTTTATATGGTCAGCTAACCACGTAAAACGCGCCTTCTCTTCGCGTTTCTAGCTCCACCCATTAATTACAGACAACCTCTCTATTTCTACTAACTCACTGACCATTTCTAATTTAACCATCTCACCCTCAATCGCTTCTACTGTAAACGGCGATGCCCACGACCAATGCCCTGGACAGTCAGCGATTTCTACGCGATCGCCTACTGTTATGACTGACTCTACTTTCGGTGACGGCATTTTCAAAACCTCTTCTAATATTTCTTTTTCCTCCTTTTGTCCCTCTTCTGGCATATTACATCCAGTTTGAAATTCTACATTGTTCTCTAATTCTCTTGACTTTTCAAAAATGCCGTCATATGCGGAGCGGTATCCTTTAGGACAGTCATCACATTCATCATTGTCAATCGTTTCATCCATCACATATTCCATCACAGTCGTCACTCTATCCATCACCATCGCCCATAATTTACTTATTACATTTGTGTTTTCTGGTTGAGGACTAATATTTATTTCTACTGATGTATTTCCCTTCGGGTGAGCATCGGCGGCTTTTGGGACAGAATCTTCTAACCCAAAACACGCCGAGTGGAATATGCCCTTTAACTTAAAGCATGGACGCTCACCTGTGATCAGTGGTGGTGAAGTGTCGCTCTGTTCTCGAATCTTCAGACCAACAAAATATGACCCATGGCGGTCGCGTTCTCGACTAATATCCAAACCCAGTTGGTTTTTACCCAAATCAGATAGCAAGGTGACGAATCGGCGTAAACTAACTGGACGAGTCCCGCTATTATGGCAATACTCGCAATAGTTAGCGTATAGCCATTTATCGGTGTCTAGATACCAATGAGAGGAATTACTATCTTTATCCCTTTTTGCCACCCCAATATTGGTTCTAGCTTCAGGCTGATAGACTATAAAGTTATCTAACCAATCAGCGATCGGGTTCGTTTCCACCAATGTCCTTGCCTTCATTGCCAATAATGATGGCACGCTCACTTCATAGTTCTTCACAATTGAAGTAGCTGACTCCTCATCCATCGACAGCACCCAGTTCAATAATCCTGGGATGTAGGGCAAAAACTCACCCCTCATCTCACCATTCTTGTGTTCGATCAGGTTCTTCTGGCGATCGCTTGAGATCTGGTTGAACATGGGTATAGATATTCTTCTTCTTGCCAACCCCGACGTATAGTCACAACTTTGGATGACTTCATTGGTACTGACAATTACTAATGCCGACGGAGAAAAACCACCCTTAGACTGCTTAAATTTCACCTCATAAGGCAATGTGTCTTGTCCTGTCAGGTTTTTGAGTTTACCTACTTCACCTGCATATCTCTCTGAATCATTGATCAACACCAACCTTTTACCAGCGATCGAGGCGGTTTCAAACTTTTCTTTTTCTAGTTTTTTCAGCGTTGTGGTATGGACATTCTCTTGCCCTACCAATGCCGTGGCTAATCTGGTCAGGGTGCTTTTCCCTGTTCCCCCTGGTCCAACTAATTCTAAATACTTCTGCCAGTCTGTTCTGCCTGTGACGATTCCCAGCAGATACGCTCTCATTAATTCTACTAACTGGCGATCGCCATTACACATTGTTAATAACCAATGTTGAATTGGTTCACAAGTCGCCAAAATATTGTAGTTATACGGCAAACACCAGGTTAATCGGTTTTGAGGCGAATGAGGCAGCAGCTTCTTGGTTTCAAGGTGCAAAACTCCATTGAGCAGTGGCAATACTCCTGATGCTTCGTTCCATTTGTCTACTTCTAAGTCTAACTTTACTAATGCGGTTATTCCATTGACAAAACTGATGGTATAGTTCGGCTTCTTCTTTCCCGATTTGGCTAGTTCACGGGCGATCTCACTTACTTGATTTTTAACTAACCTACCTATTCTTTCTGTCGAGCCTTTGCTCCAAATCCCCTCTGTCACCGAACTGTAGTGATACCATTCCTGTTCCTCTACATTCCAGGCTAATTGACCTTGATACTTCGATGCTAGCCATTCGGCAATGTCTGACTGTGACCAGTTAGGGAAATTAGCTAACACCTCTGCTTGCTCTTGCTCCTTTTTTTTCAGTGAGTTTCTTTCGGCAGCTTTGGTAATCCCTCTGTTTAATCTTTTAATTAATTCATCTGTACTAAGCTGAGGATGAGCTTCTACCCAGTCAGTGAGATCTCCTTTAATTGGCATATCCGCCCAGACATCTGTTGGCGAGATAATTAAACATCGCAAGTTGACTGACTGGCAAGCTGATTTGACTAATTCTGCCTTTTTCTGCCCCACTTCGTCATGATCGGGGAAATAGACTAATCCTGCTGCTCCACTGTCTTTTAAGGCGCTCAAATCATTGGCGATCGCCTTGGGTGTCCAGTTTGACCCCTGCCAGGTTATTCCAGAAGCGGCGATCGCTCTGGCTGTTTCAACACAGCCTTCTCCTTCTAAACCTAAGACCCATTTTCCCCGACAATGTTTAACTGCTTCTCCTAGTCGATAGGCTCTCCAGTCTTTTGCGCCTTTGCTCCATTGAATTAACCCATTCGATTTGATGTGACCCTGGCGGATTGTTTTTTCTTTAATGCCTTCGCTATTTTGCCACTCAAATCTGCTTACCCATTGAGTTTTTGAGTACCAATAACGAGTTTCGGTAGCTGAAACAGGTACTCCTTGTTTAACTAGCCATTCGGGAATAACTTTTGACTCTGGTGAAGGCGAATCTGTGGGGAGTGAAGTAAGTCGAGCTAGTTTTAAGCTTTCATGCGCTCTTTGTCTCCCCTGCTCCCCTGCTCCCTGTCTCCTTGTCACCTCAGACCAAGGACTCACTGCCTCCCGAATATCCTTAACTTCACAGCCACACTTGAACGCTTGGTACGAACCTTTTTTCTTGTTGATCTTGAACCCACCATCTCCACAGACAGGACAAGTACAATGGTATTCATTTGAAGTTTCTTTGACTACGTTTAAGCGCTCTAAGTAATCTAAAATCTGGAATGGCGAGATAAATCCTATCACATTGCACCTCCCAACTGCTTTGAGCGATTTGATAATACTTGTGCTGAAACGTGAGTGCAGTTTTTACCTACACCATTTAAGATATACATAGTTGCTAATTCCTTTTTTTGGAAATTGGTTTGAAAGCGATCGCACTCCCTGGAAAAGAATTGCGGTCGCTTTTGCGTTTAAGATATTTTACTAATATGTGAAATATTTTTTGGCTACCGTTAATGTAATAACCAAGGTTTTAGGGTTTTAAGATTTTAATGCCTTCAGTCTAAAGTCTAAAAACATCAAAACTAATCAGATACATACTCGATTAAATCATTAGGGCTACATTCCCTAGAACTAAGCTTGGAAATTGCTTGACATATATTTGCTAGTGCTTCACCACCGATTTCTGGCAACAAGTCATTACTTTTTAATTTGGAAATACTCACTGGATTCATTCCAAGCTCCTCAGCCAATGCCTTGTTAGTAATTTTTCGATCTGCCATAACTGCTCTGAGTTTCCAATAGACTTTTGCCACACGCCAATTAACATAAGATTGCATTCATAAGTATCTCCTAAAAATGAGCAACTTATTAAATATAGCTTATGAAGTTATATTTTTGCATTTATAAGCTAATAATATCAATATAAATAGTTTTCATAACAAATAATATAGCTTTTCGATTTATTTTTTTAGCTTTACAAGCTATACTATAGATATAAGGATTAAAAAACTAAAAGGAGAGCAGCAATGCTTTGGTCGGCTGCTACTCTCCTTCCCTCAACTAATCTCATTAAGGTATTTACTATCATGACATACACCGTTGAAAAACCAACAGTACAGACATCCGAACAACAGTTAATCACCATTGAATTTGCGCCCAAACTTGACCCCAATGAAACCGAATACACTTACCCACAACCTTTATTCGTCTTTGGTGAACAAGTTATCCACCAAAATCATCCATCTAACCCATTTACCGTTTGTGCGATGGAGCTAGTCGAATTTAAGACTCCTTCGGGACAACTACTCAATCAACCTTACTGGAAATACAAAATCACTAACGGAGAAGTTAGTTTCTGGAAAGATGAATCGGCTCTGGAGCGTTATTCTGATACCTGCGCTCAATGCCCTCATTTCAACGACTATCAAGAAACTAATGGACGTGGTTGGTGCGGTCTTTTTGAACAGGCTGCCAAAACTCATCATCGAAGAACTAATGACTGCGATTTGTTTGGCGATCAAGATCCCCTCGATGTCCCTCATGCTCGTTTTGCTCTTGATAGTAAAGTGAAAGTCATTGACCCTATTGAACACCACAGTGAATGGGCGACTTTCACAGTTATCGGTCGTCAATACAATCAC